>NZ_JAKKUT010000003.1 GCF_029582805.1 Candidatus Synechococcus calcipolaris G9
GTTAGACGGCGATCAGATTTTGCATGAGGGAGATCCATTTCACTCTGGTAAGCGATGGGAACATCATGGCCGGTCTGCCTACGGATTGATGTGGGCCTGGGATGATCCATCAGAAGATCGCCCTGGTAAGGGATGGATTTGTATAAAGGGGTCATACCTGAGTTACATGGAACCTGAGGCCGTGCAGTGCCTCCTCAGGATTTTGATTTTGGATTATGGGGTCAAGACAACCCGCTTAGACTTTGCCCTAGACGATTACAGTAAGGCAGTTACGCCCTATCAGGTGCTACAGGCTGGTTTTGCCCGTCAGTTTGCCAGGTTTAAGCGGCCGCCACGGTTTAGTGGTGATGCTGCGGATGGCTCGCTCACGGTAACGTTTGGATCTAGGTTCAGTGACAAACTTCTCAGGGTCTACGACAAGGCTAAGGAATCCAAGGGCGAGATAGATGCAATCCGCTGGGAGATTGAATTTAAGGACGAAGTAGCCCATGCTCACGCTTGCCAGTTCATAGACTGCCCATGGGCAGAACTCCCCTACGAGTTTGTGGCCCAGGCGGTAGTTGGCTCAATCGAGTTTTGCGAGGTTGGGGAGGGGCGACGCTCTTTTAGTAGCTACTGCTTGCTGCCCTGGTGGGAGGCGTTCAAAGCCGCTATTGGCTCTATCCGTCTGCCAGTGCCGCGAAAGCCCCAAACTTTGGAACGTAGACGGCAATGGATGCGATCGGCCTGGAGTAAAACCCTAGCTGGGATGTCACTGGTATTTGGATCAGAAGTGGTGGTTAGGGGTATCGTTGCCGGTCTAATGCAGACCGGACGCGATCGCCTCACGTCTACCGACCTAAATTTGTTCAAAGTCTGGCAATATGAGCATGAATTGCAGTGTCAAACGTAATCTATGTTAGATTTTAGATAACGTTACGAAAACCAGGCATGGCACAATCTAATCGTGGTGGATACCGTGAGGGAAGCGGTCGCCCTAGTAATTGGAATCTAAAACCAATTACGGTAATAAAAATTCCTTTACCGATTAAAGAAGAGGTTTTAGAAATAGCACATCAGTTAGATTCCCTTTCCGAAATTGATCCATCAGACCGGAAAGAGTATGAAACCGTTACGATACCTAAAACCGAGTTACAGAGCTTAATTAAGGCTATTTGGTCAGATCCAAAAATCAATAGAGATAAACGTGACCAAGCGGCAATTCGTAAAGCCTTAACAATTCTTTACGATAGGCTAGATTCTAGCTACTCTCGATCTAACTTAAACTGTGCAGTTTATAATAAATTAAGCGAAAAAGAACAAGTCGATTATGCTTTATCGTTATTATGATGCAAACTAATTTAATATGCCCCTATAAGCGTTGTAGGAGTTGCTATCTTGAATATGAAGGCTATCCTTTATTCTGTAAAGACTGCCTAACGTGGACAAAGTTAGAAGCTCATATACCGACAATGGAACGAATTGAAACGCGGAATAATCGTCAAATATCCCTATTGGATTTTGTCCCAGGCGAATTGAGGGAAGTTGCTTAAAGCCAGTATGGGCAAGAATCTGCCGGCAGATTTGGCTATTATAAGACCTTCTTTTTCTGAATTGATTATTGATAGAAATAGCAAATATATCAATAAATTTATTTCTGAGGTGATAAACTGATAGTAATACGCTCTGCTGGGAAGCAACGTAGGCCAGGCGAAAGCTAAAACAGGCCCAGGTAAGGCTATTCACTGCGAATCCCCTGCCTGGGTTTTGTTTGGCCCCTGGCTATCGCTTGGTCAAAATCCTGGGGAGTCCTGAGGGGCAAAGCCCCTCGTGTAATCTGGGGGATGACGCACGAACCCTATAGGGGTCGGGCCGAGCGAATAAGTGTTTTGAGCCTTGGCCGCCTGGCGTTGAAGTTTTCCAGGTTGATCGCATTTCCTGGTTATTTTCTGAGAAAGGTATGGAAATAACCTATTAGAAAAACTGATGAGTCAGCCTACCACGCGGTAGCTTTTGTGAGAGAAAAGTATAAGTAGACTTATCATTGAGCTTTTTCTCTAACGGTAATGTTAGATAAACCTCTTATGTGATAGGGCGATAGATAGCTCTGACTTATACCCGATCGCTGATGCCTGTCTTATCTACCTAGCGGTTAGCTCTATTTGTCTAGATTTGCTGTGATAAAAATAAAAGAAGGCCGCGATAACGGCCTTCCCAAAAAAACAAAAAATATCTATCCCTATTTTATCGTGATTAACTTAAATTCCAATACCCAACCAATTAGACTTCCTAATATAGTTTCTCCCTTTAGAGAAATATATGATTCTGGGTTAACCCCCCCTACTAACAGGGGGTCAGAATGCAATTTTGTATCACACGGATACCATTTATCAGAGAATTTTAGCAGTCGAATTGATTGGTTCCAGGGGACGTTTGTTCTAGAGAATCTTGAAACCCTCTCAGCAATGAAAAAGCTGATCATGTTAGACGGCGATCAGATTTTGCATGAGGGAGATCCATTTCACTCTGGTAAGCGATGGGAACATCATGGCCGGTCTGCCTACGGATTGATGTGGGCCTGGGATGATCCATCAGAAGATCGCCCTGGTAAGGGATGGATTTGTATAAAGGGGTCATACCTGAGTTACATGGAACCTGAGGCCGTGCAGTGCCTCCTCAGGATTTTGATTTTGGATTATGGGGTCAAGACAACCCGCTTAGACTTTGCCCTAGACGATTACAGTAAGGCAGTTACGCCCTATCAGGTGCTACAGGCTGGTTTTGCCCGTCAGTTTGCCAGGTTTAAGCGGCCGCCACGGTTTAGTGGTGATGCTGCGGATGGCTCGCTCACGGTAACGTTTGGATCTAGGTTCAGTGACAAACTTCTCAGGGTCTACGACAAGGCTAAGGAATCCAAGGGCGAGATAGATGCAATCCGCTGGGAGATTGAATTTAAGGACGAAGTAGCCCATGCTCACGCTTGCCAGTTCATAGACTGCCCATGGGCAGAACTCCCCTACGAGTTTGTGGCCCAGGCGGTAGTTGGCTCAATCGAGTTTTGCGAGGTTGGGGAGGGGCGACGCTCTTTTAGTAGCTACTGCTTGCTGCCCTGGTGGGAGGCGTTCAAAGCCGCTATTGGCTCTATCCGTCTGCCAGTGCCGCGAAAGCCCCAAACTTTGGAACGTAGACGGCAATGGATGCGATCGGCCTGGAGTAAAACCCTAGCTGGGATGTCACTGGTATTTGGATCAGAAGTGGTGGTTAGGGGTATCGTTGCCGGTCTAATGCAGACCGGACGCGATCGCCTCACGTCTACCGACCTAAATTTGTTCAAAGTCTGGCAATATGAGCATGAATTGCAGTGTCAAACGTAATCTATGTTAGATTTTAGATAACGTTACGAAAACCAGGCATGGCACAATCTAATCGTGGTGGATACCGTGAGGGAAGCGGTCGCCCTAGTAATTGGAATCTAAAACCAATTACGGTAATAAAAATTCCTTTACCGATTAAAGAAGAGGTTTTAGAAATAGCACATCAGTTAGATTCCCTTTCCGAAATTGATCCATCAGACCGGAAAGAGTATGAAACCGTTACGATACCTAAAACCGAGTTACAGAGCTTAATTAAGGCTATTTGGTCAGATCCAAAAATCAATAGAGATAAACGTGACCAAGCGGCAATTCGTAAAGCCTTAACAATTCTTTACGATAGGCTAGATTCTAGCTACTCTCGATCTAACTTAAACTGTGCAGTTTATAATAAATTAAGCGAAAAAGAACAAGTCGATTATGCTTTATCGTTATTATGATGCAAACTAATTTAATATGCCCCTATAAGCGTTGTAGGAGTTGCTATCTTGAATATGAAGGCTATCCTTTATTCTGTAAAGACTGCCTAACGTGGACAAAGTTAGAAGCTCATATACCGACAATGGAACGAATTGAAACGCGGAATAATCGTCAAATATCCCTATTGGATTTTGTCCCAGGCGAATTGAGGGAAGTTGCTTAAAGCCAGTATGGGCAAGAATCTGCCGGCAGATTTGGCTATTATAAGACCTTCTTTTTCTGAATTGATTATTGATAGAAATAGCAAATATATCAATAAATTTATTTCTGAGGTGATAAACTGATAGTAATACGCTCTGCTGGGAAGCAACGTAGGCCAGGCGAAAGCTAAAACAGGCCCAGGTAAGGCTATTCACTGCGAATCCCCTGCCTGGGTTTTGTTTGGCCCCTGGCTATCGCTTGGTCAAAATCCTGGGGAGTCCTGAGGGGCAAAGCCCCTCGTGTAATCTGGGGGATGACGCACGAACCCTATAGGGGTCGGGCCGAGCGAATAAGTGTTTTGAGCCTTGGCCGCCTGGCGTTGAAGTTTTCCAGGTTGATCGCATTTCCTGGTTATTTTCTGAGAAAGGTATGGAAATAACCTATTAGAAAAACTGATGAGTCAGCCTACCACGCGGTAGCTTTTGTGAGAGAAAAGTATAAGTAGACTTATCATTGAGCTTTTTCTCTAACGGTAATGTTAGATAAACCTCTTATGTGATAGGGCGATAGATAGCTCTGACTTATACCCGATCGCTGATGCCTGTCTTATCTACCTAGCGGTTAGCTCTATTTGTCTAGATTTGCTGTGATAAAAATAAAAGAAGGCCGCGATAACGGCCTTCCCAAAAAAACAAAAAATATCTATCCCTATTTTATCGTGATTAACTTAAATTCCAATACCCAACCAATTAGACTTCCTAATATAGTTTCTCCCTTTAGAGAAATATATGATTCTGGGTTAACCCCCCCTACTAACAGGGGGTCAGAATGCAATTTTGTATCACACGGATACCATTTATCAGAGAATTTTAGCAGTCGAATTGATTGGTTCCAGGGGACGTTTGTTCTAGAGAATCTTGAAACCCTCTCAGCAATGAAAAAGCTGATCATGTTAGACGGCGATCAGATTTTGCATGAGGGAGATCCATTTCACTCTGGTAAGCGATGGGAACATCATGGCCGGTCTGCCTACGGATTGATGTGGGCCTGGGATGATCCATCAGAAGATCGCCCTGGTAAGGGATGGATTTGTATAAAGGGGTCATACCTGAGTTACATGGAACCTGAGGCCGTGCAGTGCCTCCTCAGGATTTTGATTTTGGATTATGGGGTCAAGACAACCCGCTTAGACTTTGCCCTAGACGATTACAGTAAGGCAGTTACGCCCTATCAGGTGCTACAGGCTGGTTTTGCCCGTCAGTTTGCCAGGTTTAAGCGGCCGCCACGGTTTAGTGGTGATGCTGCGGATGGCTCGCTCACGGTAACGTTTGGATCTAGGTTCAGTGACAAACTTCTCAGGGTCTACGACAAGGCTAAGGAATCCAAGGGCGAGATAGATGCAATCCGCTGGGAGATTGAATTTAAGGACGAAGTAGCCCATGCTCACGCTTGCCAGTTCATAGACTGCCCATGGGCAGAACTCCCCTACGAGTTTGTGGCCCAGGCGGTAGTTGGCTCAATCGAGTTTTGCGAGGTTGGGGAGGGGCGACGCTCTTTTAGTAGCTACTGCTTGCTGCCCTGGTGGGAGGCGTTCAAAGCCGCTATTGGCTCTATCCGTCTGCCAGTGCCGCGAAAGCCCCAAACTTTGGAACGTAGACGGCAATGGATGCGATCGGCCTGGAGTAAAACCCTAGCTGGGATGTCACTGGTATTTGGATCAGAAGTGGTGGTTAGGGGTATCGTTGCCGGTCTAATGCAGACCGGACGCGATCGCCTCACGTCTACCGACCTAAATTTGTTCAAAGTCTGGCAATATGAGCATGAATTGCAGTGTCAAACGTAATCTATGTTAGATTTTAGATAACGTTACGAAAACCAGGCATGGCACAATCTAATCGTGGTGGATACCGTGAGGGAAGCGGTCGCCCTAGTAATTGGAATCTAAAACCAATTACGGTAATAAAAATTCCTTTACCGATTAAAGAAGAGGTTTTAGAAATAGCACATCAGTTAGATTCCCTTTCCGAAATTGATCCATCAGACCGGAAAGAGTATGAAACCGTTACGATACCTAAAACCGAGTTACAGAGCTTAATTAAGGCTA
>NZ_JAKKUT010000004.1 GCF_029582805.1 Candidatus Synechococcus calcipolaris G9
GCGATAAAACAATGCTCTCATGCTGGTCAAGCCTGCATCTAAGATGTAGGTTAGCCAGATTTTGAAATTCAGTTGAGAGTTAAGAACTGGGTAGTCAGAACGGCTAAGTGACTTAAAAATTGATTTGACAATTTTTGAAAATGATGCCATGATGTACTCACTATTTTTTATTTATATAAGGGTAGAATACTATATTTCTACCCTTTTTTTCTTCTTTAAGCTAACTTTCAACACTTCTGATTTATAGTGCGAATTAAAAACAATATGAAAACAGACCTGAATCACGACCGTTATCGAATCGTTCAATTCTATGATATTGACAGTGGCGTAGAATACCGATTAGCAACAAATCTCAAAGGATTGAGTGATGAAGAGGTTGCCGAACTCTATCGACATCGCTGGGGAATTGAAACATTATGGAAATTTCTGAAGATGCACTTATGTTTAGAAAAACTAATTACTAAAAGCTTGAATGGCGTAACAAATCAGATTTATATGATACTGATTGCATATTTAATCTTAGAGTTGATAGAGATTCCTATTTTCTATGGACATAAGCTATTGGACAAACTACGCTATTTACAATTTGAACTCAGTCGACGCTGCTCAGTAATCCACTGGAGCTTTGACTGGCAACCGGAGATACTTGTCTCTTGAAGTGTAAAGTTTTATTACGACTTTCAACACTTCTGACTATAAATAAGTGATTTAGTTGACTTAACTCATCTAAAAAGTCCCAGCCAGCAAACCCTCTATCCATTAGAGCGACTGCATTATCCGGTATCATTGTCAGAATGTAGTCTCTAAATTTTGCATCGTGCTCTTGTCCAAAGTTGATCAGACATTCACTGGTGATATTCTGAGTTAAATTAAATCCATTGATTAACTTAACTTGATGATACCCTTGCTCCCAAAAAAGCTTACTGGTTAGGGTAATCACTGTTGAGTCAATGGGAAATAAGATGTGCTGAAAGGCAGAATTTTTTCGTTTAACTTTCTCAATTAGTTGAGCATAGATTCGCTGAAAAGAGCCATCCGTTCGAGTTTTATTTGCTTTTGAAAATGTGGACATATGCACATTTATTCCTGACTTGTTTAAGCGATAAAACAATGCTCTCATGCTGGTCAAGCCTGCATCTAAGATGTAGGTTAGCCAGATTTTGAAATTCAGTTGAGAGTTAAGAACTGGGTAGTCAGAACGGCTAAGTGACTTAAAAATTGATTTGACAATTTTTGAAAATGATGCCATGATGTACTCACATTTTTTTATTTATATAAGGGTAGAATACTATATTTCTACCCTTTTTTTCTTCTTTAAGCTAACTTTCAACACTTCTGATTTATAGTGCGAATTAAAAACAATATGAAAACAGACCTGAATCACGACCGTTATCGAATCGTTCAATTCTATGATATTGACAGTGGCGTAGAATACCGATTAGCAACAAATCTCAAAGGATTGAGTGATGAAGAGGTTGCCGAACTCTATCGACATCGCTGGGGAATTGAAACATTATGGAAATTTCTGAAGATGCACTTATGTTTAGAAAAACTAATTACTAAAAGCTTGAATGGCGTAACAAATCAGATTTATATGATACTGATTGCATATTTAATCTTAGAGTTGATAGAGATTCCTATTTTCTATGGAACTCGAACGGATGGCTCTTTTCAGCGAATCTATGCTCAACTAATTGAGAAAGTTAAACGAAAATTCTGCCTTTCAGCACATCTTATTTCCCATTGACTCAACAGTGATTACCCTAACCAGTAAGCTTTTTGGGAGCAAGGGTATCATCAAGTTAAGTTAATCAATGGATTTAATTTAACTCAGAATATCACCAGTGAATGTCTGATCAACTTTGGACAAGAGCACGATGCAAAATTTAGAGACTACATTCTGACAATGATACCGGATAATGCAGTCGCTCTAATGGATAGAGGGTTTGCTGGCTGGGACTTTTTAGATGAGTTAAGTCAACTAAATCACTTATTTATAGTGCGAATTAAAAACAATATGAAAACAGACCTGAATCACGACCGTTATCGAATCGTTCAATTCTATGATATTGACAGTGGCGTAGAATACCGATTAGCAACAAATCTCAAAGGATTGAGTGATGAAGAGGTTGCCGAACTCTATCGACATCGCTGGGGAATTGAAACATTATGGAAATTTCTGAAGATGCACTTATGTTTAGAAAAACTAATTACTAAAAGCTTGAATGGCGTAACAAATCAGATTTATATGATACTGATTGCATATTTAATCTTAGAGTTGATAGAGATTCCTATTTTCTATGGACATAAGCTATTGGACAAACTACGCTATTTACAATTTGAACTCAGTCGACGCTGCTCAGTAATCCACTGGAGCTTTGACTGGCAACCGGAGATACTTGTCTCTTGAAGTGTAAAGTTTTATTACGACTTTCAACACTTCTGCTTTGAGTCCCAAAATCGATAATGAAATCCTGAGAGATGAAGTCGAGAACTAGCTGAAGTAAAATTATTACTGAAATCATTAATCACTGAAACACGTGAATAATTATTTCAGTAATTAATGTGTTTTTTGACTGAGAAACAAGATTTAGGCGTCGATTCTATATTCTCTTTTATAGAATTATATGGGTGGGAGATTACGGAAGAAGCCACAACCATTGAAAACGTTGGAATAAAGACTCTGGGCAGGAAGCCAGATTGATTCCTCCTAATAATAGGATTAGGGGATTTTGGGCTTAAGGTTTGACGGTCAAGAGCTAGCTAGCCACCTTGAACTCTGGCTCTCCTCGTCTTGGAACGGAAATTAGCAGGCGTGATGAGATATCGGGCTGTTTTTTAGGAATAGCATGGCCATGATCTGTAATTAAAGCCCCAAATGACCTTAGTCTTAAAAATAGCGAGTTGATCTGAGTTCATCGAGGGTAAACATGGCTTCAATTTTCTCCCGAGTTAGGGTGCTGAACTTATAGACAATCAAGGTTTCGACTAATTCAAGTAAATTCTGGGTTGATACCCCTACCACCTCTTCATGGTAAACCCGCTCAATTAAAGTTCTGGCTTCGGATAGGGCAGATTCTTCTGGTGTTATCAATAATCGGATCATTGCGACTCCCACCAGTTGAAAAAAGATTGCCGGGATAGTTTGAAAAATTTGATAAAAAAGGGAATCGGTCGTCATCCGGCCTCAGTCAGCAAAATGCGTAAGGCTGCTAAGACACGGCGCGGTTTTTTTCTGTGCATTGCCATCCCTAACCAGTAGGCCGCTTCTTCCCTGCTCATGACTTCAATCCCTTCCACACAAGCCAGCATCTTATCCCGGTTCCGCATGGGTGCAAGAACCCGAAAAATTAAACCCAAAATTAAGGCTAAATTTTCATCTATTGGATGCACTTCAGATTCTTGAGGCTTAAGGGCAGCAATCACCATGTCTGCTTTTTTCAAGCGTCTGAGAACTCGGTGTTCAATTAAGGCAAAATTACGCCCCTTCAGTCCTGCTAGTCGGATCGGGTGGGTAATGTGGGGGGTGGCCCGGGCCGGGAGTTGCCATATCTCTAATTGCAATTTGGCTGCTCCCAAATGAGTAGCTCGTAACTGATACTGAGGTTGGCCTGGGAGGGATATCGGGGATTTTGGCTCTGATTTAACCAATTCTAACGTTTGCATATTAACCATTTGCCTCGGCTTGGGCGGTGACATGGGCAGAACCATTACCTTGCTTACATAACTGTTCTGCTAAGGTTTCAGGTGCGTTATGAGTTAGGTCAAGGGCTTCGTTAAAGTTTACGGTGTAGGTGGCTTCTAAATTCTTATCGGCTGCCGCTCGTATTTGGGGTTGCAGAAAATCCTTTACCCGGAATGCATCCTCTAATTCACCCTCAAACTTGAACTCTAATGCACTGCCCGCCGATGTTTCATAGTCTCCATCTAGGTTGATCTTGACCGTTACCCCTCGTACTACCCGGATCAGGCTTAACAAAATAAAGGCATCATCGGCATTAAAGAGTAGAATCCGTAATTGAGAAATGCCACTAACTTTCGCAGTGCGGGCCTGTTCCCAAACCTGGGTGAGCGCTTGGCGGAGTGGCCCTTCTGCGGTGAATATTTGAGTGTCTTGTGGGATTGGATCAGATATTAGAGAGATATCCAGGCCTGATGTGGAAGTTGTTGTGGTTTGAGGCGTGGGAGATGGGATTGTAATATCTAATATTTCAGGAACTTGGATCGGCCAAATCCGATTTTCCTTGGCAAATTCAAGGGTATAGATATAGGAGTTCTCGTCAATTTTGATGCTGGCCGCCGGCTGGCCTGGGCCCCAAATTAATTCACCACTGCGATAAACAAAAACACCTGCTTCAATCCCCTGGACAAGGCCTTTAATGAAGACTTGATCACCTACTAAGATCGGCAAGTTTGGATCTCGATAAAACTCTTGGCGTAGGGTCGCTGTGGAAATTTGTCCCCGCCGTAAAGGTGTCCGATCTCGAATATAGGTGGGTGAATCGGGTTGATCCTCTGGTAGCCGCAACTTGGCCTGGGTCTCCCGCAGTTTACGAATCACATAGCCTTGTCCCTGGCCTGGGCGGTCTGACGCATCCTGAACTTCAATCGCCACATAATTCAGATCAACGCCGGCTCCGTCTAGCTTGGCCCGCGAGGGATAAAACAAATAGCGGTAGGCCTGTTGAATGGCAGTTGTGACTTCTGTTTTAGATTTTTGTTCTAGTTCGTTGAGCTTTGCCTGTTGATGTTCTGCTAGTTGAGAAAGGGTTTCGGGCCGCTTTAATTCTCGTAGGGCAAGATGACGACTCATTTTCTGGCGCATTTCTTCAGCTTTGTCAGAGTCAGCACAAAGAAATACTAAGTTATTACGATTGATTCGTAGGTCGCCACTATTCCCTTTATTACAATAAATTCGCTCCACCAGTTCTGGAATTTGAATGGAGTAACTCTGAATGGTCTCAGCTTCATAGCCAATAACGACTAGATAAGGCTTGCCATTATTTTCGTTGTCGTCTATGTCGTAGGGACCAGCGGGAAAACAGACGGCCTCTAGGGTGTTACCTTGGCTAAAAATCTGACGAATTTGGTCATTCAGTTGAGTCCGGATTTCCCCTGGATCAATCAGTTGTTCTCGGCGGCGAATCATTTGGGTCAGATTAGCTTCAGCCAAAAATCGTAAAGGGGCGTTAGGCCGGTCGTCTAGGTATGCTGAATTTTGGACAAATCGCCGCACAGCATCATCAATAAAACTTAAGTCCAGGCCTGGGGCAAGAATCGAATAGCGTAACTGATCCGTAGTTGCTCCCTTGAGTTGTTCATTAAAAGCCAGGGAGTGAAATAGCGTTGTCCGAGCGACATAGGTGGCGTAGGGATGTAACCCCCGATAGTGGGCCTGGTCTAATTCTTCTGCTAAAGCCGGTTCTTCTTCGCCAACCGTGGCAACATCAGATCGAATCGCTGGTAAATATTCTTTCAGTTCTAATTTGGTCGTAATTTCCCGGCGGATATTTTCTTCTCCAGGATCAAGATGATGTAAATGAATTGCATGGGTGGCTTGGGGTTTTTCCCGCCAAAGTTGAGCAACTGTCCGGGCTAAAAAGCGTAACATTCCTCGGACACGTTGAAAGTTATTTAGGGTTGAGGTCTTATTCCGTAATGTTTCAATCAGTTCAGGGTGGAGGGGATACCCCTGGCGAAAAGCATCTAGCCGTTTATCTAGGTCTGACGTCTGAGAGATGCCCCCTCGATTCTGCTCCCATAGCTGTTTATAGGCTTGAATCACGCTCTCGGCCTGGGTGTCATCTATCCTGCCAAATAAGCGACGGCGCAAGACTTTAACGGTTTCATCCTCTGCCGTTGGATCCAGCACAGTGGCCTTGCGGGCAGCTACACTTTTATACTCATCCATTTTTGTGGCAATCATCCGGTTTTCATCGGCATAGGCATCAATGGCTTTTCCTTCTTTGCCAATGGCTAGAGTAAAAACTAGAGCCGCATTAGGTGAGGATTCAACGGCCTTAAACAGTCCTGTTAAAAAAGCAGTGAGTTGGTTACTGGCCTGGTCACGAGCTTTTAATTTCCCATCTAACTTGCGTAAGTAAATTGATAATTCATCTAGCAAAATCAAAGTGGGTTCATTACCAAACAATTCCTGAATCGTCTCTGCACCTGGGGCAATCCCTTGTTCATCACTGGCTTTGATCCGCTCATAACCAGCCCGGCCGGCCAAATTATAGGCAATCTCGCCCCAAGGAGTTTTGGCATAAATTCCCTCTTCTAAGAACCGGCCGTTAGTAGGGTCTGCATTTTCACCATCAAAGGCAGCAACTCGAACTGTCCCAGTAGGCAAAAGAGTTGGATCAATAAATTCAGATATATTATTAACGCCTGCCATCCCTCTAACAGCGTGATAGAGAGCAATCAGCGCATGGGTCTTACCCCCACCAAAGTTTGTATCAAGCCGGAAAATAGAGCCGATTTGGGTATTTGTTCCCTGAAGTCTCTGACAAATGCAAGTAAGAAGTTCCTGCAATCCCTGAGTTGGGTGGGTATTGGCAAAAAATCGCACTGGATCGAGATAGTCGGGGGGTGCTGTTTTGCGAATCACACTTGCTAAGTCTGCAGCAAAACTAGATTCAGCAATCGCTCCAGCAAGTACATCTGGACGAGGATCGCAAATTTCAAAAAGGGTAGGAATAGACATAACTTATTTTTTAATGTAGTGAAGTCAGAGACTCAAGACCCTAGGCTTACCTGACATTATGCGTTTTTTCATTCATAAATGTTTAGGTATCTTTGACCCTAACTGAAAAAAGTGTACAAACTCGAAGAGTCGCCAATGCAGGAGAAAGTCGAAATGCCCCAAAAACCAAGACGAACATTTATCGCCAAACAAAAAGCCGATTTCTCTAACCATAGGTCAGTAACCGTGGCGATTCTGAAGCAGTCAGCCACGTCGCCCAGGAAATGGGATTAACAGAAAGTGCCCTTTGACACTCCCCGTCACTTTTTGGAATGCAGCGAAGAAGCATAAAGACGACGACATACTTTCCACTACCCTACTAGGGACAGAGGAACAGGCAGCGGTCAATCTGCCGGATGTTTCTAGGTCTTCGGCTTTAGAGGCAAGCCTGAACCCCTTGTGGGTGAGGTCGTTGACCCATCTCAGCATTCAAGTATCATTGCATGATTTTATTAAAAATGGTATTACTATTTTGATAATTTCATGCAATCATAGATTCATTGCTTCATAGTTTCATTATGAAAATCATTGCAGTGACTGGGTTTAAGGGCGGGATTGCCAAGTCCACAACAGCGATCCACCTGGCAACATTCCTGAGCAAATCTACACCAACTTTATTAATTGACTCCGACCCGAATCGCACCTGTGAAAAGTGGTCGGATAGAGGCAATCGTCAGCAAGCCTTTATCGTGACCAACGAGAAAGCAGCATCCCGGCATATTCCGGGCAAGTCATATTTAGTCCTCGATACCCCTGCTAGGC